>NZ_JACSLY010000031.1:0-2158 GCF_018618375.1 Exiguobacterium sp. E4787
TGTCAACAGCGGTTTAAAATTCCCTCTTAATAACGGATTAAAAATCCCTTTTTTACACATTACTCTTGGAAACTATCGACACGCGCCGGTTGGATGCCGGCCCGTTTCTTTTCTCTCATTCGATATGAATCTCCTCGAATGTTAAAAGTGGTCGCATGATGCAGGAGGCGGTCCAAAATTGCGGTCGCCAACACCTCATCACCAAATATTTTTCCCCATTCAATATATGACTTGTTTGAAGTGAGAATGATTGACCCTCGCTCATATCTCTTCGAGATAATTTGAAACAGTGCATTCGCACTGATGGGGTCGAACGGAAAATACCCGATTTCATCTAGAATGAGTAGTTCGGATCGACAATACCTTTTAATGATACGGGGCAGAAGACCAGACTTCTCTGCTTTTTGACACTCCTCGACAAAATCGTTTGCGGTAATGAAAGAAGTCCGATAACCTTTCGTGACAGCTTCCGCAGCGATTGAAATCGCCAAATGTGTCTTCCCTACGCCCGGTGGGCCCAATAATAAAACGTTGAAACCATTATCGATGAACCGACAGGTCATAACCTCCCTGACGCGTTTCTCATTGATGCTCGGCTGGAATGCAAAGTCGAAGTCTTTTAACGTCTTAAAATAGGGTAGCCTAGCACGCTTTATTCGTTTCGATAGCTCTGTTGACTCACGGTATTCGATTTCCGTCATCAGAATACTGTTTAGAAAGTCCGAATATGCTACATTATTCTTGGAGGCGTCCTCAAGGATTCCTTCAAGCTGGTTGGCCGACAATTGCCATCCAACTTTTTCTAAACGTTCAGTGAGAAGATCAGTGTTCATTCGTGATCACTCCTTTCAAACTGTTCGTATACTTGAAGGGAACGGTGTTCCACTTCAGGAATATCGGGCTGGAAACGATGGGTCGGCAAACCTTTTTGAGTCGTTTCTAGCCCTTTGTAATGCTCTAAATTCAACTGATACTTCAAGTTCCCGGAGGCAATGGGGTGTTGGGCGATTTGTTCGCCATCAGCGTAGACCTCGAGGTGATGGTCGAGGGTGATTCTGATTCGCACATGCTGTCCGACGAACCGGAACGGAACTGAATACTGTCGTCCTTGGTAAGACACGAAACAGTCCTTGCTTACTTGGCGCGTTTCCCAGCGATGGACCGGATAATGTGGCTTCAAATGTCCCGGTGCTAGAAATCCTTGTTCAACCTCGAAGCGTTTCTCAGGTGATTCTTTCGTTGTATCGTTTATCTTTTTATTGGCCGTATTTTTTAGCCACTCTAATACGCCGCGATTCAGTTGTTCCAACGTTTTTCCGATACGTCGCTTGAAAAAGTTCTGTTTCATATAGCCAAATGAGCGCTCAACCTTTCCTTTCGTCTGTGCCCGTCTGGGCTTGCACGCCTTCGGCGTGATCCCGTAATAGGCCAAGAAATCTTCGAACTTCTGATTGAACTTGATACTGTTTGGATTGTGGCTGATGACCACCGTTTTCATGTTGTCATAGAGAATCTGTTGCGGTACGCCATTGAAGTAGGCGAATGCATTCATATGGCATTTCATGAGAGTCTCCAACGTCATGTCGGTCGTGAACTCGATATATCGCATCCTTGAGTACCCAAGGATAATGGAGAAGGCATACACCATACGCATCTCACCGTCTACATCATACGTCCCAACATCGCTCCAATCCATCTGCCCCTGTCTTCCTGGTGGCGTCTCAAACCTGACGGTAGCCTGCTTTTTAGGCTGAAGTCTGTAAGGCCTCACATATTCCCTCAGAATCGTCATTTTCCCTTCATAGCCTAGCTTTTGAATCTCATCGAACAGAACTTCGCAATTGGTTGTACCTTCTTTAATACGTTCGTTTATGTAGTCTTTGAAGGGTTCAAGTTTTCCTCTCCTCTTTTTCCTCCTCACTTTCGTAGGCGCATTTTCCATCTTCAAATACTTTCGGATCGTCTTAGGGTCATATCCCGTCTCGTCAGAGATAGCTCTGATGGTCCATCCTTTGCTTCTTAACTCACGAATCATAAAAAATCCCTCACTTCGGATCATGTGTCTCACACTCCATTTTCAGGTTGTCAGACTCATTATCCATTAATTTGAGGGATTTTTAATACGTTGATATAAGGGATTTTAACAGCGTTGATTACA
>NZ_JACSLY010000033.1:0-1427 GCF_018618375.1 Exiguobacterium sp. E4787
CGCTCGACTTGCATGTATTAGGCACGCCGCCAGCGTTCGTCCTGAGCCAGGATCAAACTCTCCAAAGAATTTGATATAGCTCTTTAAAAAATGACGAAGCTTGCGCTTCATTCAAACATTGTAAAACATTTTTGCCTCATCGTTCAGTTTTCAAAGACCAAATTGAATTAAGAAATGGTCGGGAAGACAGGATTCGAACCTGCGACCCCTTGGTCCCAAACCAAGTGCTCTACCAAGCTGAGCTACTTCCCGTTATAAATGGTGCACCCTGAGAGATTCGAACTCCCGGCCTTTAGATTCGTAGTCTAACGCTCTATCCAGCTGAGCTAAGGGTGCATTAATGCGGTCGAGAGGACTTGAACCTCCACGGTGTTAACCACCACTAGGCCCTCAACCTAGCGCGTCTACCGATTCCGCCACGACCGCATATAATTGGAGCGGAAGACGGGATTCGAACCCGCGACCCCGACCTTGGCAAGGTCGTATTCTACCACTGAACTACTTCCGCAATATAAAGTTAGATTAGAGATGCGGGTGAAGGGACTCGAACCCCCACGTCAAAGACACTAGATCCTAAGTCTAGCGCGTCTACCAATTCCGCCACACCCGCATATAATATTTAAGTATAGAAATTAATGAGAAATGGTGAGCCATGCAGGGCTCGAACCTGCGACCCTCTGATTAAAAGTCAGATGCTCTACCAACTGAGCTAATGGCTCATTAATTTTTAAAAATGGGGCGGCTGAAGGGAATTGAACCCTCGAATGCCGGAATCACAATCCGGTGCGTTAACCACTTCGCCACAACCGCCATGAGAAAAATGGTGCCGGCGAAAGGATTCGAACCCTCGACCCTCTGATTACAAGTCAGATGCTCTACCAACTGAGCTACACCGGCGCTGTAAATGGTGGCTTTGGACGGAATCGAACCGCCGACACAAGGATTTTCAGTCCTTTGCTCTACCAACTGAGCTACAAAGCCAACTTATTAAATTAAATAAAAAAATGGCGGTCCCGACGGGATTCGAACCCGCGATCTTCTGCGTGACAGGCAGACATGTTAACCACTACACCACGGGACCGTTTTAAATAATTACTGTATCGACTTTACCTATTTTAAGTCTCCTCAAGAAGAAAGTCAATAATTTTTTCAAAAAAATAAACAGCCTGGCAGCGTCCTATCCTCACAGGGGGAGACCCCCAACTACTTTCGGCGCTGAAACGCTTAACTTCCGTGTTCGGCATGGGAACGGGTGTGGCCGCTTCGCTATCGCCACCAGACATAGAGAGATTGTTCTCTCAAAACTGAAGACTCATCAATTCATACAAACCATTAGACTAGATCAAAGCCTCGACCGATTAGTATCATTCAGCTCCACACGTCGCCGTGCTTCCACCCATGACCTATCTACCTCATCGTCTCTGAGG
>NZ_JACSLY010000034.1:0-1238 GCF_018618375.1 Exiguobacterium sp. E4787
CATAAAAAATCCCTCACTTCGGATCATGTGTCTCACACTCCATTTTCAGGTTGTCAGACTCATTATCCATTAATTTGAGGGATTTTTAATACGTTGATATAAGGGATTTTAACAGCGTTGATTACACTAGGACCAATGCTATTAAATCATATTGCTGAGAAAGTGAAGAATCGGAACTTCACTGAAGTTAAAATAAGAATTGCCGACAAGGAGTTTACTGAAATTAGAGTTAAGTAAACTCCAAAAAAACATTACGAGTTAACTAACAAAATAAAAATCGTACCTGAATTTTGGTTAGGGTTTATTCGGTTATTCGATAACTACACTTAGATTTTGGATACATCTCTAAAAAAAGACACCTGTAAACCAGGTACACCATGAAAGTTAAATATCCCAGAAATTATATAGATATTTTGGTGATAATAAGTAAGGAATAGATAGAAGATAAATTAGATACAAAAATATAAGTAGATATAAATATGAACAGCATTCGTCGGAGCCTCATTTGCTGTATGAATTGTGGATTGTCTACTTAATCTAAAGAGTAAAAAAATTAAAAGTAGAAATGGAGTAAAAGTAAGTTGGGTAAAAATAATTCATCAAAATCATTGCAGGAAGAAAATAGAGAGTCATTCATCATGCTTTCTAAGTCATTAATTGAAACGAAAAAACTGGGCAAGTACGGTGATCTAGATGTATATCATTTAGCGGTAATTAAGACACTTGCTAATAACTTTCAAGGAGTCGCACTTACTGGAGTGAATCAGTTAATGAAATGCCTAGGAATGAACCTGGAACAAAGCTCGACAAAAATACGTACTAACCAATCCCTTCTAAGACTTCAAGCAGAAGGTCATATAGAAATATATGAAGATATTGAGATGGTGAATCAAATAAATCACTTAAAGCACGCAAATACTTACTTTATTAAACCTACTGGGAAAGATGAAGACATGGGATTTGCAAAAGTTTTTTACAAAGATATAAATAAAATAGCAAATATGAATAGTAATTATAGACCGAAAATATTTGCGACATATTGTAATATTGTTGCTTATATGTTTTATTCTTCGACATCTTATCCACTCTCATATATTAAAATTGATACTATTGTGTAATGCAAAATAGGAGTGCAGAAGTGTGCAACGGAAACGTACACAACTCTGCACTCCTATTTTAGAAAAGAAAAAGGACTTGCCAGCAACCATAATCTCACCCTAACGTTTAAGTTGCGACAC
>NZ_JACSLY010000035.1:0-1058 GCF_018618375.1 Exiguobacterium sp. E4787
GACGGTTTGTCAAATTAAGCGCAACACTTCCTCGGTGAAGGCCTCGTGTGCGGTTTTCCAGTCCAGGCACTTTCTCGGTCGCCCGTTGATCTTGGCTAGCGCATCCGCGAGTTCACCGTCACCGACCTGCGCGAAGTCCGTTCCTTTCGGGAAGAACTCGCGGAGGAGCCCGTTGGCGTTCTCGTTGCTCCCCCGTTGCCACGATGAGTACGGGTCGGCGAAATACATCGGCACGCCGAGCGACGCCTGGATGCGCTCGTGACCGCTGAACTCCTTGCCCCGGTCCGTCGTCGCCGTCTCGAACGTGCCTTCCGGGAAGGCACCGTGCACCGCATGGATCGCCCCCTCCATCGAGGCCGCGGTGCGGTCCGCGATTGGCAGGGCGAGATAGAACCGGCTCTTCCGCTCGATGAACGTCGCGACGCACGCCTTCGATTTCCCGCGTCCGGAGACGACGGTGTCGAGCTCCCAATGCCCGAATGTCCGGCGCCCCCTGACCTCTGGAGGTCGTTTCGAGATGGGGAGACCGACGTTGATGCGACCGCGCGTCTCGGTCGGCTTTTGGCGTTTCCCCTTCTGGCGGAGCACGGTCACGGACACGTCGATCCGTCCCGCATAGATCCAGCGGTAGATGGTGGAGAAGGCAATTTTTCCTGCGTAGAGGCGGCCGACGATCTGTTCTGGTGACCAGGTCGCACGCAGCTTCTCGACGATCGTCCGGCGCATCGTGTCGTCGAGCTTCGTCTTGACGCCGCAATGGGTTTTCGCCTTCTCGTAGCGTTTCTGCGCACGTCCTGACTCGTAGCCGGGGTTCCGTCTGATCTCCCGCGAGACGGTCGAGGGCTGTCGCCCGATCCGTCTCGCGATGGACCGGATGGACATCCCGAGCTCCAGATAGGTCTCTATTTTCACGCGCTCCGTTGTGGTAAGATGGGTGTAGCTCATAGCGATTCCTCCGTCTGAATGTTTGTGTCGTAACTTCATTCTAAACGAGGCCATCGCTGTGGGCTTTTTTTTGCGTTCACGTTCAGATGTTGCACTTAATTTTATAATTCATC